>NZ_AQXT01000001.1 GCF_000376805.1 Henriciella marina DSM 19595
TTCAATAGCTATAAATTATTTAATAAGTAAGTTAAGGGATGCATAAACTGCATCCCTTAACTTGTTTTTCGTGTGCCTATTTTTTGTGAATCGATTATGTCTTTTGCGCAGTCGGCTTAAACCAGTTTTCGCTGGTGCGAAAAAAGAGTGTCTTGTGACACTCTTAAATTCAAAATCTATCGGTCAGATTTATACCGATTTGATTTTATATATTCTTGAATAACATACGCCGAGTTATCACATAAAAGCGGGAACCAATCATCAAATTTAAACTTCATTGCATAATCCATTAAACTCTTAAATTCTACGATTCCTTGTTCATCAATAAACTCAATCATTTCTTTAATTAATTTATATCTATCTGTTGTTGTTTTCTTTAATAATTCATCAACATCTACACCGCCATAAACTATCATATCTTCTTTTTGATATTTAAATTTATTAGGATCGTCCATGTGAAGCATATATCTCACAAGACCTTTCACACTTCCTGCAATCTGCGGAATAGTCGCATTCAATTCTTCTGTAATTATTTTTATCTGTTCATAAGATTTATTACCCTCATACATCACTAGAATATGATAATGCTCTTTTTTCATCCTACCTTCTGTATCAGTATCCCTATCATGTAATGGAGACACTACAAATTGAATGTGTAACTCTTTTAAATACTCTAACCACTCGGCTTTTGCTGATTCTGGATATAAAACAAATGTCCAATTACGTCCTCTTGAATTTTTCTTGTTTTCAGTTTCTTTTATTACATTTTCGCTCATGATATAATAACGGTGCTAATACACTTAACAAAATTTAGTCATAGATAGGCAGCATGCCAGTGCTGTCTATCTTTTTTTGTTTAAAATGCACCGTATTCCTCCTTTGCATATTTTTTTATTAGAATACCGGTTGCATCTGATTTGCTAATATTATATTTTTCTTTGATTCTATTTAATATCTCATTTTCTTCTGTTGTAAGTCTTAAAGTAACAGCAACTTTTTTCTCTTCTTTTCTATCTACAACCATCACTGTACCTCCCAACATCTGTTTTTTTCACTTTAACATAAAAAACAACCTTTTAACATTAAAAACCCAATATTTATTTATTTGTTTGGACAATGGACAATGGACACCTAGGGGGGAGGTCGTAGTACCCCCCTATGTTTTCTCCCCTAAATAACCCCAAAAATCTAAGAAAAAAAGACCTCAAAAAGGTCTTTAATTAACATCTCAAATTTCGCATTTATTCCAATTTCCTTTTTGCGTGTGATGCGCTGCGTCCATTAAAAATCCTAGAGCTTTGCAACCGAAAGTTAATAGCTGTCGCTACTACTTTCGCTTACGCTCTAAGTATATTTTAAGGACTGTCACACGCAAAAAGTTTTCTCGGCATAAAAGTACCTCTACATCTCTAAATCGTCTGTACGCTGTTTCTCACGCTTTCTATCGACCTTCTGGACATTATCCTGTACAACATCCATAAACTGTCCCACACGCTCGAATTTGGAATCATTAAAGAATTTCTCTTTAAGCCTATTAAACCCTTTCTCAAACCCAGGGAAATTCGCCCTCGCAGCACGATATAAAGTCACTGTACTATCTTGAAATTTCTCTGATACATTCAACTGCTCATTCAAACTATCATTCTCTCGCTTTAATTTATTAACCTCTTTACTTTTTTCGTGATACCCCTCTTTCCATGTATTCACTACTTCTTTCAAACTCTCTCTACGTTTTTTTAATTCTTGATTTTCTGTGTAATAGTCTGTGCTCTTAATATTTTCGTAATCATCAACAATCCGTTCTGCAGAAGAGATTGTTTCTTGCAGGCGTTCAAATTCATCAGCAGTTAATATCTTTCTACCAGTCTCTTCACGTCCAGAGAACAAACCTGTACGCTCATTTTCATAATCAAAGGGTTTCGTAGACCTCATATGCTCTATTCCACTCTGTAACTGCTTATTTGCCTTCTGTAACTCATCCTTAACTTCTTGCAGTTCCTGTTTATGAAATACAGTATCTTTCTTGTACTGATCCATCGCTTTATGTTCTCGTTCTGTAACCTCTTTGGACGTGCCTCTTTCAAGTTCATAACCTTTCTCATTCACATACTCATTAAATCTATCTTGTAATTGAGTAAAGTCTTTCTTGTTGCCTAACTGTTCTTTTGCAGACAATCTCCCGTCCTCTGTTAAAGGGACAAAACCAAAGTGCATATGTGGGACTCTTTCATCCAGATGGACAGTCGCATACAGCATATTTTCCTTACCGTATTCATTTTCTAGAAACTCCAAGCTATCTTTAAAAAATCGTTCTATTTCTTCTCCGCTTAAATCATCAAAGAAATCTTTATCACTTGTAACCAGTCCGTCCACATGTCGAATTGCATCTGACCGAATTTTACGTTTCCCTGAATAATTCTCATCAATCGTTTCATCAATTTTATCTTTATACTTTATATTTTGTGCGTTAATCAAATCATAATTTTTATATGTTTCCTCATGATTTATGTCTTTATTATTATAGTTTTTATTCTCTCTTTGATTATGTCTTTGTATCCCGTTTGTATTACTTGATCCTTTAACTCTGGCAACCCTCAAAATTGAATGAGACATGCTACACCTCCGGATAATAAATATATATAAACGTATATAGATTTCATAAAGTCTAACACACTAGACTTATTTACTTCGTAATTAAGTCGTTAAACCGTGTGCTCTACGACCAAAACTATAAAACCTTTAAGAACTTTCTTTTTTTACAAGAAAAAAGAAATTAGATAAATCTCTCATATCTTTTATTCAATAATCGCATCCGATTGCAGTATAAATTTAACGATCACTCATCATGTTCATATTTATCAGAGCTCGTGCTATAATTATACTAATTTTATAAGGAGGAAAAAATATGGGCATTTTTAGTATTTTTGTAATCAGCACAGTTCATTATCAACCAAACAAAAAATAAGTGGTTATAATGAATCGTTAATAAGCAAAATTCATATAACCAAATTAAAGAGGGGTATAATGAACGAGAAAAATATAAAACACAGTCAAAACTTTATTACTTCAAAACATAATATAGATAAAATAATGACAAATATAAGATTAAATGAACATGATAATATCTTTGAAATCGGCTCAGGAAAAGGCCATTTTACCCTTGAATTAGTAAAGAGGTGTAATTTCGTAACTGCCATTGAAATAGACCATAAATTATGCAAAACTACAGAAAATAAACTTGTTGATCACGATAATTTCCAAGTTTTAAACAAGGATATATTGCAGTTTAAATTTCCTAAAAACCAATCCTATAAAATATATGGTAATATACCTTATAACATAAGTACGGATATAATACGCAAAATTGTTTTTGATAGTATAGCTAATGAGATTTATTTAATCGTGGAATACGGGTTTGCTAAAAGATTATTAAATACAAAACGCTCATTGGCATTACTTTTAATGGCAGAAGTTGATATTTCTATATTAAGTATGGTTCCAAGAGAATATTTTCATCCTAAACCTAAAGTGAATAGCTCACTTATCAGATTAAGTAGAAAAAAATCAAGAATATCACACAAAGATAAACAAAAGTATAATTATTTCGTTATGAAATGGGTTAACAAAGAATACAAGAAAATATTTACAAAAAATCAATTTAACAATTCCTTAAAACATGCAGGAATTGACGATTTAAACAATATTAGCTTTGAACAATTCTTATCTCTTTTCAATAGCTATAAATTATTTAATAAGTAAGTTAAGGGATGCATAAA